>NZ_CP034862.1 GCF_005080865.1 Buchnera aphidicola (Muscaphis stroyani)
TTTTGTTGTGTAAATTTATTTTAAAATTAATTATTGAGACAATATTAATGAATCCTAAAGTTATGATTTTTGATACTACATTACGTGATGGAGAGCAAGCTCTTCAAGCTAGTTTAAGCGTGAAGCAAAAACTACAAATTGCATTTTCTTTAGAAAAATGTGGCATAGATATAATTGAGGTAGGATTTCCAATTTCATCCCCTGGAGATTTTAAATCAGTTCAAACGATATCAAAAAATATCAAAAATAGTCGAATATGCAGTTTAGCGCGTTGCATCACAAAAGACATTGATATTGCTGCAGAAGCTATGTCTTTCTCTAATTCGTTTCGTATTCATATCTTTTTAGCAACTTCAACACTTCATATGAAGTCTAAATTAAAAAAAGATTTTAATGAAATTCTTGAAATGGCAACTTTATCAGTAAAAAGAGCTTTAAAATATACAGATGATATTGAATTTTCTTGTGAAGATGCCAGTAGAACTACAATGGATAATTTATGTCGTATTGTAGAAAAAGTTATAGACTTAGGTGTAAAAACTGTAAATATACCTGATACAGTTGGGTATACAACTCCTAATGAAATATCTTCTATTATTAAAAATTTATTTGAACGAGTACCTAACATTGATAAATCTATAATTTCAGTACATTGTCATAATGATTTAGGTATGGCAGTAGGAAACTCAATATCAGCTATACAAGCTGGTGCTCGTCAAATAGAAGGTACTATAAATGGAATTGGTGAAAGAGCTGGAAACACTGCTTTAGAAGAAGTTATTATGGCAATTAAAATTAGGGAAAATATTCTTAACGTATCAACAAATATAAAACATAAAGAGATTTATAGAACAAGTCAAATTATAAGTCAAATTTGTAATGTTCCAATTCCTTCTAATAAAGCAATAGTAGGAAGTAATGCTTTTTCTCATTCTTCTGGAATTCATCAGGATGGTGTTTTAAAAAATAGAAAGAATTATGAAATAATTTCACCTAGCAGTATTGGTCTAAAAGAAATGAAATTAAATTTGACTTCGCGTTCAGGAAGAGCTGCAGTAAAACATCACATGAATGAGATGGGATATAAAGAAACAGATTACGACATAAATGAATTATATGCTTCTTTTTTAAAATTAGCAGATAAAAAAGGACAAGTATTTGATTACGATTTAGAAGCATTAGCTTTTATTAATAAACAACAAGAAGAGTTAGAACATTTTTCTTTAAATTTTTTTAGCGTTCAATCTATTTCCAACGGTTTATCTACTGCTTCAGTTCAATTGTTATGCGGAAAAAAAATTTATACTGAATCTTCAACTAGTAGTAATGGTCCAGTTAATGCAATTTATCAAGCATTAAACAGAATCACTCATTTTCCTATTATACTGCAAAAATTTCAGCTTGTAGCTAAAGGAAAGGGTAAAGATGCTTTAGGTCAAGTTGATATTTTAGTGGAATATAAAAAAAGAAAATTTCATGGAGTTGGTTTAGCTACTGATATTATTGAAGCTTCTGCTCAAGCAATGGTTAATGTATTAAATCATATCTGGAAAGCTAATAAAGTAAATGAAAAAATTCAAAATTTAAAGAAAAAATAAAATTTAATGTAATTAACTAATTATTTGAAATTTAAGGAAAAAATTTTATGAAAAAAAAATATTCTGTTGCAGTTTTGCCTGGTGATGGAATAGGTCCTGAGGTCATGAAGGAAGCATATAAAATTTTAAATGTTTTAAAAACAGTATTTCTCATACCATTAAAGACAAATGAATTTGATGTTGGTGGGATAGCTATTGATAAAGAAGGAGTAGCACTACCAGAAAAAACGTTAATAGGTTGTGAAAAATCTGATTCAATTTTATTTGGCGCAGTCGGTGGCGAAAAGTGGAATAAATTACCGCTAAATCAACGTCCTGAAAGAGCTGCATTATTATCTTTAAGAAAGCATTTTAGTCTTTTTTCAAATTTAAGATCATCAAAATTATATGCGGAATTAAAAAATTTATCTCCTTTAAGAAAAGATATTGTAAAAGATGGTTTCGACATACTTTGTGTTCGAGAACTTACAGGTGGTATTTATTTCGGAAAACCTAAAGGACGGTTAAAAAATCAAATTTCTGAATACGCTTTTGATACAGAAATATATTACGAATATGAAATTATTCGAATAGCACACATAGCTTTTAAACTTGCTAGGTCTAGAAGAAAAAAAGTAACTTCTATTGATAAAGCAAATGTACTTCAAAGTTCTTTACTATGGAGAGAAGTAGTTGAAAATGTATCTAAAAACTATCCAGATGTTTCATTATCTCATTTATATATTGATAATGCCGCCATGCAAATTATAAAAAACCCAAGTCAATTTGATGTACTTTTATGTTCTAATTTATTTGGTGATATTATTTCTGATGAATGTGCCATGATTACTGGATCTATTGGGATGTTACCATCAGCAAGTTTAAACGAAAAAAATTTTGGATTGTATGAACCTGCTGGGGGATCTGCTCCTGATATTAAAGATAAAAATCTTGCTAATCCAATAGCCCAAATTCTCTCCGTTTCTATGTTAGTGAGATATGGTATGAAATTGTATGATATAGCAGATAAAATAGATTCATCAGTTGTTTCTGCTTTAAAAAAAGGTTATAGAACTATAGATATATCTAATGGAAGAAATTATATTAAAACCAATGAAATGGGCGACATAATTACTGATTTTTTAATTAAAAGTAAATAAAAAAATGAAAAAAACATTGTATCAAAAAATATATGATTCTCACATTGTATATACAGAAAAAAATAACGAATCTATTTTATATATAGATTTTCATTTATTACATGAAGTTACTTCACCTCAAGCTTTTGATGCATTACGCAATAAAAATCGTGAAGTTCGAAAACCTGAAAAAAATTTTGCTACTATGGATCATAATGTTTCTACGAAAACTAGAGATATCAATGCATCTGGTGAAATGGCAAAAATACAAATGAAAGAATTAATAAAGAATTGTAATGAGTTTAAGATACCACTTTATGATTTAAATCATCCTAATCAAGGAATAGTGCATGTTATAGGACCAGAACAGGGGATGACTTTACCCGGTATGACTATTGTTTGTGGAGATTCACATACATCAACTCATGGAGCATTTGGAGCATTATCTTTCGGAATTGGAACTTCAGAAGTAGAACATGTACTTGCTACTCAAACTTTAAAACAACAGCGTTTTAAAAATATGAGAATAGAAGTTGTTGGAAAAGTGGGTGAATTTATTACAGCTAAAGACATAATCTTGTTTATTATAGGAAAATTAGGTTCATCAGGAGGAGTTGGATATGTAATTGAGTTTTGTGGTGATGTAATTAAAAAAATGAGTATGGAAGAAAGAATGACAATTTGTAATATGGCGATTGAAATGGGAGCTAAATCAGGTCTTATAGAACCAGATGAAGTTACATATTCTTATTTAAAAAATAAAACTTATTCACCTACTGGTAAATTTTGGGACACATCTATAAATTATTGGAAAACTTTAAAATCTGATCGATATGCGTTTTTTGATAAAGAATTTACAATTGACGTTTCTAATTTAGATCCTCAAGTAACTTGGGGTACGAATCCTGATCAAGTTCTTTCAATTACTGATAAAATTCCAAATTTTTATCTTTTTCAAGATTTGAAGAAAAAAGATTTAGCTCAATCAGCTTGTGAATATATGGGCTTAGAACCAGGAACTTATTTGACAGACATTTCTATAGATAAAGTTTTTATTGGTTCTTGCACGAATTCTCGTATAGAAGATTTGCGTTCAGCTTCAAAACTACTTAAAAATAAAAAAATTTCAAATAATGTAAAAGCCATTGTAGTACCAGGTTCTGGTTTAGTTAAAAAAGAAGCAGAAAATGAAGGTTTAGACAAAATATTTATTAATTCGGGTTTTGAATGGAGATTGCCTGGTTGTTCTATGTGTTTAGGAATGAATAAGGATAGATTAAAAAGTGGTGAACGTTGTGCTTCAACAAGTAATCGAAATTTTGAAGGACGTCAGGGGAGAGGCGGGAGAACTCATTTAGTAAGCCCTGTTATGGCAGCTGCAGCTGCCATATATGGTCATTTTGTAGATGTAAGAAGTTTAAAAAAATAAGAGAAACTAATAGAATGTTTAAATTTACTGAGCACACTGGAACTGTAGCACCTTTAAATGTTTCTAATGTAGATACAGATATCATTATTCCTAAGCAATTTTTGCAAAAAGTAAATAAAATCGGTTTTGGTAGATATTTATTTCACGATTGGAGATTTCTTGATAAAAATCAATTAATTATTAACAAGAAATTTATTTTGAATAAAAAAATTTACAAAAAATCTAGTATTTTATTAACTCGAGAGAATTTTGGATGCGGTTCTTCGAGGGAGCATGCTGTTTGGTCGTTAATGGATTATGGGTTTAAAGTTATTATTGCTCCTAGTTTTGCTGATATATTTTACAACAATGCTTTTAATAATAAGCTTCTTTTAATTGCTTTAAAAGATAAAAAAATTGATTTTCTTTTTGAGACAGTAACTAAAGAAAAGGAATTAAAATTAACAGTCAATTTAATAAAAAATAAAATCTTTTTAAAAAATAAAAATTTTTCATTTTTCATTGATGAATTTCGTCGTTTTTGTTTGTTGAATGGATTAGATAATATTGATTTGACTATGAAACATCTTGATAAAATTAAAATTTATGAAAAAAATTTACCTTCTTTTTTATAAAGAAAAAAGAATCTTAATTTTTTAATATTTTAATTCTATTTTAAAAGCGAAATTTTTTAATGATTTCGCTTTTTTTATTGAATAGCATATGTTTATTTCTTTTTTTATTAAGTTTTAAAAGAACTGTTATTTTGCATTTATTTTATAAGAAGCATTTAACAAAAAAAACAAGATGCATTAATGATTTTTTTTATAAAAAAATTTTCATTTTTTTTATAAAAATGATTTTTTTTATAAAAAAGTTGAATTTAAAACATTATTTTTATGTACAAAAAAAAAGAAAGGAGTAAAAAAATGAAATAATGCAAATTTTAAAAAAAGAAAATCTACGTAAAATAACGTATAATTTTATATTTTTATGTTTTATGTTTTTTAAATTTTTTATTTAGTTATCTGGATACGTATTCGTGGCAATTTTCCGCAAATAATAATAACTAATATTTACTTGTTTCTTTAATCCATGTGGCCCCATTTTAGTCAATTCACTTATAGAATATTTAGCAACTAAAGCTCTCAAAATTGTTTGTCTAGCATCTTTTTCATTTAAAGAAATTAATTTTTGTGCTCTTTTTCTTTTTTTATAAAAAGAATGTCTGGATACTCTATACTTAAAAACATTCGTTATTTGAGTTTCTTTAAAACGTTGCTTAGCTTCAATTAAAGTTATTGGTTTTAATCCTTTTTCAACAAGATTTTTATTAATCCATCCTAATTGTTGTTTTTTTGCATTGATAAGTTGTTTTTCAGAAACATCAAATAACATAAAAAACAATGGAGTTAAAGTAATCATTTTAGGCATGTAGTTTCCTAATACTCTATCCCATATTTTTTTACATTTCACAAATCCCATCGGTTCCATAAAATTAGTAATTAATCTTGACGCACGTGTAATAGATTTATTTCCAGCTTTAGAAGTTGTAGATAAACCACACTCATCAGCTAATTGTTCAACGGAAGCTTGTACTAATTCGGAAGAAATATTAAAATGATAAAGCATAGCTAAAACCATAGCTCTCATAGCGCATGCACGATGCTCGTTTAATCTTCTAAATCTTTTCAAATAAAAACCTGTTTTGGGGTTTTTAGGCTGAATAATATAGTTTAATTCACATCTAGCTACATCTATTTCAGATGCTTTTTTCATTGCGTTACAAATAAAAAATGGTCTTTTTTTATTATTTTTTGGTGGGATAAAAACTGGATGTTTGTTATATATATAATTGTCTCTAGATGTCATAGTTTTTGAATACTTTGTTATAAAAATGAAATATAAATAAAATTAATTCAATATTTAAATAGTTAGTATTTTTAAAGAAATTTTTAATATATTTGTTTTCAATAATTGCATTCTTTAAAAAGATTAAGTATGTTTAACATAAATTTCAATTATTTTCAATATATAAATAATTAAATATAAAAGACTATCTTCTTTATAAAAAATAGTATGCATATTATTTATAATAATTTAATTATCAAATATTTTTTAAAATAGATTTGATATTTACAAATAAAATATCAAAAAAAACAATAAGGACTAAAAAATGGAAAAAATTATTGAAAAAACTATATATGCTTCTCGTTGGCTGATGTTTCCAGTATATGTAGGTTTATCATTTGGTTTCATATTATTAACGTTAAAATTTTTTCAACAGATAATATTTGTTCTGCCAGATATTTTAGCAATGTCTGAATCGGGGTTAGTTCTGGTAGTGTTATCATTAATTGACATAGCTTTAGTTGGTGGACTTTTGGTGATGGTTATGTTTTCCGGGTATGAAAATTTTATTTCTAAAATGGACATGAAAGATAATCAAAAAAGGTTGGGATGGATGGGTACTATGGATGTTAATTCCATCAAAAATAAAGTTGCTTCTTCAATAGTTGCAATATCTTCAGTACATCTTTTGCGTCTTTTTATGGAAGCTGAAAAAATATTAGATAATAAAATTATGCTTTGTGTTATTATTCATTTAACTTTTGTTTTATCTGCATTCGGTATGGCGTATATTGATAAAATGAGTAAAAAAAAGCAAACTATTCATTAAAAAATATTTAAATATCTAGAAATTATTAAAAAAAGTAAACTATTTGAAATATTTTAAAATAAATGTTAAAATTGATTAATTTTACTTTCAATTTTAAAAATCTGTTTTTTATTTAATTAAGTGTATTAGTTAGTGTCTAGAAAAAATTATATACATAATCCAAAACCAGTTTTTATTCCACCAAAAAATAATAAAAAAAGATCTACTTTTATATGCTATGCAATGAAAAAAGCATCTGAAACAGATGTAGCAAGAAGTATATTAAATCATACTTTACTACCTATAGACCCTAAAACTGGAAATATTATTTCTCGATTCAGACGATTAAACGAGCATCGTGCATGCGCTATGAGAGCTATGGTACTTGCAATGTTATATTATTTTGATGTTCATTCTAATTTAGTTAAAGCGTCTATTGAAAAAATGTCAGATGAATGTGGATTATCTACTTTCTCAATTTCTGGAAATAAATCTATTACACGTGCGTCAAGATTAATTACTAATTTTATGGAACCGATGGGATTTGTGAAATGCAAAAAAATATCTAATAAATATATTAATAATTATACACCTAAAAAAATATTTTTAACGCCAGTTTTTTTTATGCTGTTTCACATTTCAAAAAAAAAATTAAATGATTACTTATCTAAAAAAATAAAATTATCCCCAAACTTAAATATAAAAGAAAAAAAAATATTCATTTCCTTTCCAGATATGAAAATTATGTCTAAATTAGATGAAAAATCTGCCAAGAAAAAAATTTTAAATGCATTAATTAATTATTACTCTGCTACAGAATTAACAAAAATAGGACCTCAGGGTCTTAAAAAAAAGATAGATATTGAATATAATAATTTATGCAAGTTATATAAAAAAAATAAAAAATAAATTTACACAACAAAA
>NZ_CP034863.1 GCF_005080865.1 Buchnera aphidicola (Muscaphis stroyani)
CCCAAAGCAATGTTTTTTGGTGGATTATTTTCTTATGACATAATTTCTAACTTTGAATCATTACCAATGTTAAAAAGAAAACAGAAATGCCCAGATTTCTGTTTTTATTTAGCAGAAACATTACTTGTTTTAGACCACCAAAAGAAAACATCTTTAATTCAAAGTAGTTTATTTATAGACGATATTAATGAAAAAAACAGAATAAAAAATAGATCTTTTGAAATTGAAAAAAAACTTAAAGAAAAATTAAATCCAATTTCTAATAAAAAAATTAAGGATATAAAACTAACCTCAAATTTAAGTGATCAAAAATACTGCTCTATAATAAAAAAATTAAAATACTCAATTCAAAGAGGTGAAATCTTTCAAGTTGTACCTTCTAGAAAATTTTATTTACCATGTTTAAATCCATTAGCTTCTTATCAACAATTGAAAAAATCTAATCCAAGTCCTTATATGTTTTTTATGCAAGATAAAGATTTTACATTATTTGGAGCATCTCCTGAAAGCTCATTAAAATATGATGATAAAACAAGAAAAATAGAGCTTTATCCAATCGCAGGAACTAGACCGAGAGGAAGAAAAAAAGATGGAACCTTAGATTTAGATTTAGACAGCAGAATTGAGCTTGAAATGAGAACAAATCATAAAGAATTAGCTGAACATTTAATGCTTGTAGATTTGGCTCGTAATGATCTTGCTCGTATTTGTGAACCAGGTTCTAGATATGTTTCTGATTTAGTGAGAGTAGATAAATATTCACATGTTATGCACTTAGTATCCAAAGTTATTGGAAAACTTAAAACAGAGCTTGATGCTTTACATGCATATGCAGCTTGTATGAATATGGGAACATTAACAGGTGCACCTAAAATAAGAGCGATGCAATTAATTGCTGAACACGAAAAAGAAAAAAGAGGCAGTTATGGTGGAGCTATTGGTTATTTTACAAATTCAGGAAATCTAGATATGTGCATAACTATACGATCAGCTTATATTGAAAAAAAAATCGCAACTATACAAGCAGGAGCTGGCATTGTTTTTAATTCGGTACCTGAAGACGAAGTAAAAGAAAGTTTAAATAAAGCACAAGCAGTTATTAATGCTATACAGTATTCACATCATTAAAAATTGGAGAGTATTTTAAAATGGCAAATATTTTACTTTTAGACAACATTGATTCATTTACTTACAATCTTGTAGAACAACTTAGAGTTCAAAATAACAAAGTCTTAATTTATCGTAATACTGTAGATATTAAAATTATTTTAGACATTATAAAAAATACAGAAAACCCCATACTATTTTTATCACCTGGCCCAGGTATTCCTAAAAATGCCGGATGTATGTTGGAGCTAATTAAAAAATTAAAAGGAAAAGTTCCTATGATAGGCATTTGTTTAGGCCATCAAGCGATCGTAGAGGCCTATGGCGGGTTGATTGGACAAGCAGGTGAAATATTCCATGGAAAAACGTCATTGATCAATCACGATGGTTTGGAGATGTTTAAAGGCATGCCTCAACCTCTACTAGTAGCTCGATATCATTCTTTAATATGTAACAAAATTCCTCAAGGGTTTGTAATTAATTCTTATCTTCAAAAAATCGTGATGTCTATAAGAAATAATACGGATCATATTTGTGGTTTTCAATTTCATCCTGAATCAATTTTAACTACATGGGGCAGTCAGTTATTAAAGAATATTTTGATATGGGCATTTTCTAAATACAATGATAGTAAAAACTAAAAAAAGTAAATTCAAAAAAATCACATCAAGCATGTCGTTGTTTAATCTACCCCCATCAAATTTAAAAAAAAATGAATATTCTAATACTATAGAAATTTATGATTCTATACCTAAGTACATCTGGAATTTAAAAAAAATTTATACTAATGAGTCTAATGCGATAATAATAAGAAAAACAAAAATCAGAGGTAAAAATTTTTTAATAAAAATTAAACCAGCTATTATCGAAAAAAAAAATTTTAAAACTACTTTAATTTATCCAGGACAAAGAGAAGAAATAATAGAAGACGCATTAAGGAAAATAGCTCTATATGGAAAAGATAAAATTGTTCAGGGAAAAGCTGGTGTAATATTTACTTTATACGAACTTCAAAAAGAACTTACAAAAACAGGGCATGGATATAATTTAAATGAAATAAAAGAAGGCATTGAGGTATGCGGGGGGGCTGTACTTGAATTTATGACAGAAGACAAAAAAACATTTATCAGCAGTAGTTTTTTCCCCTTAATAAAATTGACAAAAAAAAGCTGTTTATACACAAGTCACTATTCAAAATGCTACGTTCAATTTAATCCATTAGTTCATAACTCAATTATCGATAATTCCTTCAAGCAATACAATTATACTATATGCATGCAAATTCACTCTCCTCTTGCAAGATATATGTACAAAAGAATGAGTCATTACTGGACTCAAGCGCATGAAAAATTACCTTATACACCATCATTGATTAGTTTTTTAAATTATAGCTCTAGAGAATCAAGCAAAAGAATTTCTGAAAACATACGTGCAATGAAAAACGCTCTCGATTTATTAATAAAAAAAAAGATAATTAATTACTATCAAAAAAAAGAAAAAAAAAATGGAAAAAAAATTATAGATATAAAATATATCATCACACCCCATGCAAATTTTATTAATCAAATTGTATCTTCCAACAAAAAAACAAAAAAATAGCATTTTTTTACAATTTTTTTAAAAAAAAGTTATCCACACTTTTCTGTGCATAAGTTTATATTAAAAATGTAAAAAAATAGCATTTTTTTTTTGATAAAACAAACATAACACTATGTTTTTTATGAATTTATTTTGTTTTTGAACACTTCAAAAAAACTGTTATTAACATGTTTATAACTCTGGGGATAAGTATTGTATACATGTTTATAAAATGTGTCGGAGTATATGGGAATACTGCACAGTAAAAAACGAAAAAACCCTTTAAAAACAAATAGTTAAATCAAAAAAAGGGGGTCGTAATCTTTAAAAAGATAAAAGAAATATATTTATATATATATGAATTATTAATTGTTATTTTTTTTTATTATTAAAGTTGTTATTAGTAAAGATCTATTTTACATAGTTTATAAAATACTTAATATATTATTATACACTTTTTTCAAATTAAAAAAAATTAAAAAGTAACATTGTTGATAAAACTGATTAAATTCGATATAATTAAAAAAATAAAAATTAAAAAATATTTAAAAAAAAAGAGATTTAATTCATGAAAAAAGATCCATATGAAATTACAGTTATTCAAAAAAAAGCTAATTATCATCAAGATCCCACTCTGATATTCAATCATCTTTGTAAACTAAAACCAGATACTTTACTTCTAGAAACAGCTGAAGTAACAAAAAAAAATAATCTGGAAAGCATTATGATTATTGATAGTGCAATACGCATTAGTGCTATCGATAACTTAGTTGAAATGATACCCCTATCAATAAATGGCGAAAAAGTTTTATCTATTTTAAAATTAATAATACCAAATCAAGTTCAATTTTTAATAAAAGACAAAAAATCCTATTTGATTTTCCCAAAATTTAAAAACAACATTGATGAAGATAAAAAACTATTTTCTTTATCAATTTTTGACACATTTCGTTTTATGATTAAAATATTTAAAACAAAAAAACCA